>NZ_JAKRMN010000019.1:0-1424 GCF_022346365.1 Brevibacterium sp. ACRRH | reverse complement strand
GGGCTTGTCAAGTTGTTTGTGTCTGAGTGTTATAGGTATTTGTTGATTCGGTCGGGGTAGGCCGTGGCGAGTTGGGCCAGGGCTTGTTTCCAGTTCGTGGTTTGTCGTCCTTCTATAAGCCGTATGTTTTTCTGGTTAATTTTGCCTGCACCGCGGTCTTTAGCGCGTTCACGGGCTCGTTTATCTTCGATGTTGCAGATCGCTAGCCACAGGAGTTTCACGACGGACTCGTCAGTGGGAAATTGCGACCTGTTTTTCGTCACTTTGCGTAGCTGGTAGTTCAACGATTCGATCGCGTTGGTCGTGTAAATCACTCGTCTAAGCGCTGGTGGAAACGCAAGGAACGGCGTGAATCGGTCCCACGCGTTTTCCCATGTCGCGACCGCCGAAGGGTATTTCTGCCCAAGCGGCGAGCTAGCGAAGTCAGTAAGCGCTTGTAATGCCGTATCTTCATTAGCCGCGGTGTACACCGGTTTCAGCGCTTTGGATACGGCTTTACGATCACCATGAGCTACGAACCTGTTTGCGTTTCGTATCAGGTGGACCACGCAGGTTTGTACCAGTGACTCCGGCCAGGTCGCTTCGATCGCTTCTGCCAGGCCTGTAAGCCCGTCACAACATACGATGAGCACATCATTAACACCACGGTTAGCAAGCTCGGCGCACACATGCGCCCAAAAGGACGCCCCTTCAGTGTTTTGCACCCAGATACCTAAGACATGCTTGATACCGTCCATATCAACCCCCACAGCAATGTGCGCGGCTTTGGACCTCACATGACCGTTGTCCCGAACCTTCACCCGGATCGCGTCCAGATAGATCACGGGGTAAAACTCTTCCAATGGCCGGTTTTGCCACTCCAACACCGATTCCATGACCGCATCAGTGATATTCGAGATCGTTTCATGCGATAGTTCCGTCCCGATCGTGGTTTCTAAATGATGCTGGATATCCCTGATCGTCATACCACCGGCATACAACGAGATGATCATGTCATCTAACCCGCCAAGGCGACGCGATCCTTTTGGAACAAGCCGCGGAGTAAATGACCCCTCACGATCCCGGGGTACCGCGATTTCAACACTTCCTGACTCCGTGGCAACGGTCTTGGCATACGAACCATTCCGCGAGTTCGTCGTTGATTTATCTTCACGATTACCCGACTCATAACCCAAATGCGAAGTCAGCTCAGCCTGCAATCCCCGTTCAAGAGTTTCCTTAATCAAAGCTGGCACTAAACCACCATCACCAGTGAGCTCAACCTGCCCAGAATCAATCTTGGCAAACAACTCATCCAAAGCACCAGAAGCCTTCAACTGCTCAACAAGCTCAGCAGCAGACTCAGAATTCCCACGTGTATCAGTCACAGTCACTATGATGTCCTTTCATCACTAACCCTGTACACAAACCATTTGACACCCCCC
>NZ_JAKRMN010000018.1:0-1461 GCF_022346365.1 Brevibacterium sp. ACRRH | reverse complement strand
TTTTTGGGTGCTGGGGTTTTTCTTTCTTGTTTTTTGTGGAGAGTTTGATCCTGGCTCAGGACGAACGCTGGCGGCGTGCTTAACACATGCAAGTCGAACGATGAAGCTCTAGCTTGCTGGGGTGGATTAGTGGCGAACGGGTGAGTAACACGTGAGTAACCTGCCCTTTACTTCGGGATAAGCTTGGGAAACTGGGTCTAATACCGGATATTCTGCGTGATCGGATGGTTGTGTAGGAAAGATTTTTTGGTAAGGGATGGGCTCGCGGCCTATCAGTTTGTTGGTGGGGTGATGGCCTACCAAGACGACGACGGGTAGCCGGCCTGAGAGGGCGACCGGCCACACTGGGACTGAGACACGGCCCAGACTCCTACGGGAGGCAGCAGTGGGGAATATTGCACAATGGGGGAAACCCTGATGCAGCGACGCCGCGTGGGGGATGACGGCCTTCGGGTTGTAAACCTCTTTCAGTAGGGAAGAAGCGAAAGTGACGGTACCTGCAGAAGAAGTACCGGCTAACTACGTGCCAGCAGCCGCGGTAATACGTAGGGTACTAGCGTTGTCCGGAATTATTGGGCGTAAAGAGCTCGTAGGTGGTTTGTCGCGTCTGCTGTGGAAACGTGCCGCTTAACGGTGCGCGTGCAGTGGGTACGGGCGGACTAGAGTGCAGTAGGGGAGTCTGGAATTCCTGGTGTAGCGGTGAAATGCGCAGATATCAGGAGGAACACCGGTGGCGAAGGCGGGACTCTGGGCTGTTACTGACGCTGAGGAGCGAAAGCATGGGGAGCGAACAGGATTAGATACCCTGGTAGTCCATGCCGTAAACGTTGGGCACTAGGTGTGGGGTCCATTCCACGGATTCTGCGCCGTAGCTAACGCATTAAGTGCCCCGCCTGGGGAGTACGGCCGCAAGGCTAAAACTCAAAGGAATTGACGGGGGCCCGCACAAGCGGCGGAGCATGCGGATTAATTCGATGCAACGCGAAGAACCTTACCAAGGCTTGACATGCACTAGACCATCGCAGAGATGTGGTTTTCTTTTTGACTGGTGTACAGGTGGTGCATGGTTGTCGTCAGCTCGTGTCGTGAGATGTTGGGTTAAGTCCCGCAACGAGCGCAACCCTCGTTCTATGTTGCCAGCACGTGATGGTGGGAACTCATGGGAGACTGCCGGGGTCAACTCGGAGGAAGGTGGGGATGACGTCAAATCATCATGCCCTTTATGTCTTGGGCTTCACGCATGCTACAATGGCCGGTACAGAGGGTGGCGATACCGTGAGGTGGAGCGAATCTCTTAAAGCCGGTCTCAGTTCGGATCGTAGTCTGCAACTCGACTACGTGAAGTCGGAGTCGCTAGTAATCGCAGATCAGCAATGCTGCGGTGAATACGTTCCCGGGCCTTGTACACACCGCCCGTCAAGTCACGAAAGTCGGTAACACCCGAAGCCGGTGGCCTAACCC
>NZ_JAKRMN010000017.1:0-3453 GCF_022346365.1 Brevibacterium sp. ACRRH | reverse complement strand
TTTCTTGTTGTTGTTTTTGTTTGTGAATAGTGGACGCGAGCATCTGATGAATGATCGTCGTGATTGTTTGTTGTTGTGTGTTATCTGGTTTGCTGCACGTTTTAAGTGTGGTGAGTGTGTAAGAGCGCATGGTGGATGCCTTGGTATCAGGAGCCGATGAAGGACGTGGTGACCTGCGATAAGCCTCGGGGAGTTGGTGAACGGACGGTGATCCGAGGGTGTCCGAATGGGGGAACCCCGCTGCATGTGATGTGTAGTGACCTGCCATTGAATGTATAGGTGGTAGGGGGGAACGTGGGGAAGTGAAACATCTCAGTACCCATAGGAAGAGAAAATAATAATGATTCTGCTAGTAGTGGCGAGCGAACGTGGATGAGCCTAAACCGTGTGTGTGTAAGCGTGCTGGTGTTGCATGCATGGTGTTGTGGGGTTGGTTTTTCTGCTCTCAGCATGGAGTGGTGCCGTGATATGCGTGTAGGTGAATAGTCTGGGATGGCTAACCGGAGCAGGTGAGAGTCCTGTAGCTGAAATGCGTGTGTTGTGGTGTGACTGATTCCCGAGTAGGACGGGACTCGTGTAATCCTGTGTGAATCTGCCAGGACCACCTGGTAAGGCTAAATACTTCCTGGTAACCGATAGTGGATAGTACCGTGAGGGAATGGTGAAAAGTACCCCGGGAGGGGAGTGAAATAGTACCTGAAACCATGTGCTTACAATCCGTCAAAGCCCCCAAGTTGGGGTGATGGCGTGCCTTTTGAAGAATGAGCCTGCGAGTTAGTGATACGTGGCGAGGTTAACCCGTGTGGGGTAGTCGTAGCGAAAGCGAGTCCGAATAGGGCGTTTGAGTCGCGTGTTCTAGACCCGAAGCGGAGTGATCTAGCCATGGGCAGGGTGAAGCGATGGTAAGACGTCGTGGAGGCCCGTACCCACCTAGGTTGAAAACTGGGGGGATGATCTGTGGTTAGGGGTGAAAGGCCAATCAAACTCTGTGATAGCTGGTTCTCCCCGAAATGCATTTAGGTGCAGCGTTGCGTGTTGCTTATGCGAGGTAGAGCTACTGGGTGGCTGATGGGCCCTATCGGGTTACTGACGTCAGCCAAACTCCGAATGCGTGTAAGTGTAAGCGTGGCAGTGAGACTGCGGGGGATAAGCTTCGTAGTCGAGAGGGAAACAGCCCAGACCATCAACTAAGGCCCCTAAGCGTGTGCTCAGTGGGAAAGGATGTGGAGTTGCGAAGACAACCAGGAGGTTGGCTTAGAAGCAGCCACCCTTGAAAGAGTGCGTAATAGCTCACTGGTCAAGTGATTCCGCGCCGATAATGTAGCGGGGCTTAAGTACACCGCCGAAGTTGTGGCAACACCACGTGAATGGCTTAACGGCCGTGGTGTTGGGTAGGGGAGCGTCGTGTGGCCGGTGAAGTTGCCGTGTAAACGAGTGATGGAGGCTATACGAGTGAGAATGCAGGCATGAGTAGCGAAAGACGGGTGAGAATCCCGTCCGCCGGATGACTCAGGGTTCCAGGGGCAGGTTCGTCCGCCCTGGGTAAGTCGGGACCTAAGGCGAGGCCGACAGGCGTAGTCGATGGATAACGGGTTGATATTCCCGTACCGGTGAAAAACCGTCCATACCGAATCATGTGAGACTAACTACTCACACGCACCGAACACCTTTCGGGGTGTGGTTGTGGGTGTGGGTAGGACCTGAGCGTGTTGTAGGTAAGCGTGTTAACAGGTGTGACGCAGGAAGGTAGCCAGGCTGCGCGATGGTTGTCGCAGTCTAAGGTTGTAGGCCGTCATCTTGGTAAATCCGGATGACTTATGGTTGAGAGCTGATGGGCACTCCACGTGGTGGAGTGATCTGGTGATCCTATGCTGCCAAGAAAAGCATCGACGTGAGGTTTGATCCGCCCGTACCGATAACCGACACAGGTAGTCAGGTAGAGAATACTAAGGCGAGCGAGATAATCGTAGTTAAGGAACTCGGCAAATTGCCCCCGTAACTTCGGAAGAAGGGGGACCATCCTGGTATTAGCCTTTTACGGTGAAAGCTGGTGGTGGTCGCAGAGACCAGAGAGAAGCGACTGTTTACTAAAAACACAGGTCCGTGCGAAGACGTAAGTCGATGTATACGGACTGACGCCTGCCCGGTGCTGGAAGGTTAAGAGGACCCGTTAACCCTTGGGTGAAGCGGAGAATTTAAGCCCCAGTAAACGGCGGTGGTAACTATAACCATCCTAAGGTAGCGAAATTCCTTGTCGGGTAAGTTCCGACCTGCACGAATGGCGTAACGACTTCTCTGCTGTCTCTACTACGAACTCGGCGAAATTGCATTACGAGTAAAGATGCTCGTTACGCGCAGCAGGACGGAAAGACCCCGAGACCTTTACTACAGTTTGGTATTGGTGTTCGGTGTGGCTTGTGTAGGATAGGTGGGAGACTAGGAAGCATGCACGCTAGTGTGTGTGGAGTCATTGGTGAAATACCACTCTGGCCATTCTGGATTCCTTAACTTCGGACCCTGATCGGGTTCAGGGACAGTGCCTGATGGGTAGTTTAACTGGGGCGGTTGCCTCCCAAAGAGTAACGGAGGCGCCCAAAGGTTCCCTCAGCCTGGTTGGCAATCAGGTTTTGAGTGTAAGTGCACAAGGGAGCTTGACTGTGAGACGGACGTGTCGAGCAGGAGCGAAAGCTGGGACTAGTGACCCGGCCGTGGATTGTGGAATCGCGGTCGCTCAACGGATAAAAGGTACCTCGGGGATAACAGGCTGATCTTGCCCAAGAGTCCATATCGACGGCATGGTTTGGCACCTCGATGTCGGCTCGTCGCATCCTGGGGCTGGAGTCGGTCCCAAGGGTTGGGCTGTTCGCCCATTAAAGCGGTACGCGAGCTGGGTTTAGAACGTCGTGAGACAGTTCGGTCCCTATCCGCTGCGTGCGTAGGAAATTTGAGAAGGGCTGTCCTTAGTACGAGAGGACCGGGACGGACGAACCTCTGGTGTGCCAGTTGTACCGCCAGGTGCATGGCTGGTTGGCTACGTTCGGGAAGGATAACCGCTGAAAGCATCTAAGCGGGAAGCCTGCTTCAAGATGAGATTTCCATGAGGTGCCCTACAGACTATAGGGTTGATAGGCCAGACGTGGAAGCACAGCAATGTGTGTAGCTGACTGGTACTAATACACCGATCACTCACACACACTCGTGCATGTAGACCAGGTAACACAAACAACAAACCCTGGACATCACGAACGAACACTCAATCACTCGCGTCCACACAAACACGCAAAACTCAAGACAACACCGTGCACACACACCGTGTGCCCCCAAAGTTTTTTGCGGTGGTTATAGCGTCAGGGAAACGCCCGGCCCCATTCCGAACCCGGAAGCTAAGCCTGACAGCGCTGATGGTACTGCACACGAGAGTGTGTGGGAGAGTAAGACACCGCCGCAAAACCA
>NZ_JAKRMN010000016.1:0-9061 GCF_022346365.1 Brevibacterium sp. ACRRH | reverse complement strand
GGTGGCTGGAGTTCTTGCTGTTCGTCGGAAACTGCAGGGTAGGCAGTGATGGCGGCGAGAACGCCACCTGTACACAGCGCAAGGGTCACAGTTTTCTTTACGAACATGCGCTCATTATGTCATGATCGCACCCTGTGATTTGGGGGAGCCACGCGGGAAAAGATTCCCGCAGTCTGTAAACTACAGGGTTATGAGCAACCGTGACCACGAGCGTGAATCACTCACCCGTCAACTCTTTGTGCGTCCCCAAACGTCGGACGCGGCGGGCGAAAGCTCTCAGGAAGCTACACGTAGCTTAAGCCTTGAAGAACTCCAAGAAATGGGTCGCCAGAGCAAGACAGACGACTACTCCGCACCCACCACCCAGTTCACCCCTTCTGACCTTGGGTCGTATGGGCCCTCCATCCAGTCACAACGCTCAGAGCAGCCACAGCAACCTCAGCAACCACCTCGGCCTCCTCAGTCACCTCCTCAGCAACCCATTCCTTCTCCACCCCAACAGCAACCACCGTCACAGCCCCAACCACAGGCTTATCCTGCGGCTCAGCCACAAGCTCAACCACAGGCTCAGCCTCACGTAGCACAGCCCGTGAAACCCAAGCGGAAAGTTCCAGGGATAGCGATCGCCATGATGGTGGTCGCTGTGCTCGCGGCACTGGGGATTTGTGGGTACATCGTGTTCGACCAGATGCAACGGTCAAATGCGAACTCGCAGGCTGACAATCAAACCAGTGGTGACGGCGGAAGCATCGGCGGTGAAGAGTCGGAGGACACTGACGGCGAGGACACTGAAGGCTCCGGCGAAGACGGCGCGACTGATGACTCCGAGGACGGCAAAGGCGACGAAGCAAAAGACGTGAAAGCGTTCATGTCGCCTTCAAGCAACATTGTGTGCACGATTGATGCCGACAGGGCACGGTGTACGATCCGCGAATTTGATTACGACCCCGGCGACGCCCCTAAGGAATGCGACGTGGATCCGTACGGCTCCGTTGTCGTGGTGGAAAAGAACGCTTCGGGTTTCTCCTGTGTGAAACGTGGACTACCTACAGAAGCGAGCGTCCTGGACTACGGCGAAACAGTGAGCGCACACGGCTTCACCTGCCGTTCCGGCGAAGACGGTATGACGTGTGAGTCCTCCGAAGGGCATAAGTTTCGGGTAGCGCGAGCTACTGCCGACTTCGACGGGTGATGAGCGCAATCTCACATGGTGTCGTGCCTATGAAACGAACTGACAGCGTGCATAACATGGCCCCATGTTCAGTCTCCTCCTTATCGGCCGCGACGAGCTTTCCTAGGCCAAGCCTCGTCGCGGAGTTTGTCATGGCCCCAAACTTCACAACGAGGAGACGCTCATGAACAACCAAAAACCCACCCCCATGCCGTTCCACAAATACAAGTCGTTCTTTGACCGCATTCAGATCGACATGAAGGACCGCACGTGGCCAGATCAGCGGATCACGAAGGCACCTCGGTGGCTCTCAACGGACCTGCGCGACGGTAACCAGGCGCTCATCGACCCCATGACGCCGGAGCGCAAGCGCAAAATGTTCGACTTGTTGGTCAAGCTCGGTTTCAAAGAAATCGAGGTGGGGTTCCCCGCAGCCAGCCAGCACGACTTCGACTTCGTACGCCAGATCATTGAAGAAGACGCAATCCCGGACGACGTGCGGATCTCCGTTCTGACACAAGCACGTGAAGACCTCATCGAACGCACTGTCGAGTCGCTGATAGGAGTTAAGAAACCAACCGTCCACATGTATAACGCGACGGCTCCGGTTTTCCGCAAAGTCGTGTTTGGGTTCAAAGGCAACGGGTACGCCGAAACCACAGACATTGCGGTGCGAGGCACACAGGCCGTGATGAAGTACGCCGAATCGATGCTGGGAGATGCCGACTTTGGCTACCAGTACTCGCCAGAAATTTTTGTCGACACGGAACCCCAGTTCGCGGTGGACATCGTGGGAGCCGTCATGGACCAGTGGGGACCAGACGGTGAACGCGACACCGTGGTGAACCTTCCTGCGACGGTAGAACGCGGAACGCCAAACACGTACGCCGACCAGATCGAATGGTTCTGCCGCAACATCGACAACCGCGACAAGATCGCAATCTCCCTCCACCCGCACAACGACCGCGGAACCGGTGTCGCTGCGGCCGAAATGGGACTCATGGCAGGAGCCGACCGCGTAGAAGGGTGCCTGTTCGGAAACGGTGAGCGCACCGGTAACTTGGACCTGGTCACGGTTGCGATGAACCTGTACACGCAGGGCGTGGACCCTGAACTCGACTTCTCCAACATCGACGAAGTGATCCACACGGTGGAGGAGTGCAACCAGATCGGGGTTCACGAACGCCACCCATACGGCGGAGACCTGGTGTTCACCTCGTTCTCGGGGTCGCACCAGGACGCCATTAACAAGGCGTTCAAAGACCGTGAAAAGAAAGCCCAGGAAGCCGGCATCGCGGTCGACAACATGGAATGGGACGTGCCGTACCTGCCGGTGGACCCCAAGGACTTGGGCCGTTCATACGAGGCGGTTATTCGCGTCAACTCGCAGTCGGGCAAGGGTGGAGTCACCTACCTGCTCAAGAGCGAATACGGATTGGATCTGCCACGGAGGATGCAGGTGGAGTTCTCGAAAGTCGTGCAGAACCGCACAGAATCGGGCGGAGAAGTTTCGGCTCGCGACATGTGGCAACTGTTCCGGGATGAATACCTGCCGGCCGAGGCGTCTGAAATGCAGTGGGGTCGTTTCCGTCCGCTGAGCTTTAAGACCGAATCACAGTCCGAAGAGTTCGACTCGCGTTTGACCGAACGCATCGAGCTGGCCTTCTTGGTAGACGGCCAGGAACGCTCCTATGTGGGCCACGGCAACGGTCCACTGGACGCAACCGTGAACGTGCTCAACGAGCACTTCGGTCTTGACGTCCGCATTCAGGACTACACCGAACACGCGATTGGTGCCGGAGCCGACACCATGGCAGCCGCCTATGTGGAGCTCTCCGTTGGCGACCGTGTGCTGTGGGGTGCTGGAATGCACCCGAACATCACACGAGCATCGATTCGTGCGCTCATTTCCGCCGTCAACCGGGCAGTTCGCGACGACGCGTGAGGTTTTATCGGGATACGGGCATTGTGGTTGGCCACACCAAACTTGGTGAGGCCGACCTCATTGTCTCGATCCTGACGCGCGACCACGGTCTGGTCCGTGCCGTTGCGAAAGGTGTACGTCGCACCAAAAGTCGCTTCGGGTCACGGCTCGACCTGTTCATGATGGTCGACTTCCAAGCCCACATTGGGCGCAACCTCGACATCGTCACGCAAGTAGAGCTCGTCGAACCGTTTGGACACGGAATCGTGGGGGACTACGACGTGTTTGCCGCGGCTGCCGCTATGGCCGAAACCGCGGCGAAACTGACCGAGAACGAACCCAATACGCGCGATCAGTACCTGCTGCTGTCAGCAGCGTTACGGTCGTTGTGCAACCGGGAACATCCACCTCGGCTAGCCCTGAACGCCTACCTGTTGCGCGCCATGCGCACGGCGGGCTGGGAGCCGGGACTCGACGCATGTGTGAGCTGCGGGGCACCGGGGCCCCACCGCGCGTTCTCCTTTTCCAGCGGGGGAGTCGTGTGCGTTGCGTGCCGAACTGCGGCCGATGCGAACGCCGGGGAAGACGCGACCGTTCTTCTGCACAACCTGCTCAACGCGAACTGGGCCGACGCGCACCTCGCTCACACACACGCCGTCAACCGTGCATCTCGGATTGTGTACGACTACGTACAGTGGCACTTGGAACGTCGCGTGAAATCTCTCAACCTTGTGGAGGTCCAATGAGCCAAGCAATCCCGCCCCACCCCAGTGGAGCAACCCCACCGGACATCCCGGCTGACATTCTGCCCACGCATGTGGCAGTGGTGATGGACGGAAATGGTCGCTGGGCAAACGAACGTGGACTTGCTCGAACCGAAGGGCACAAAGCAGGCGAAGCGTCCCTGCTCGACGTGATTTACGGGGCCATGGAGATCGGCGTGAAGTATTTGAGCGCCTACGCTTTTTCCACTGAAAACTGGAAACGGTCTCCAGAAGAAGTACGTTTCCTCATGGGATTTAACCGCGATGTTATCCGCAGGCGCAAGGAAGAACTTCACGCCGCCGGGGTCCGCATCGTGTGGGCGGGTCGCCGTGGCCGACTGTGGCGCTCGGTGATTAAAGAACTGGAAGACGCTCAGGAACTCACCAAGAACAACACGGCACTCACCCTCCAGTTCTGTGTGAACTACGGTGGACGAGCGGAACTCGTCGACGCCATGAACGCTGCGGTCGAAGATGCGGTTGCGGGCAAGATCAAGCCGGGGAAGCTCACGGAACGTAGCCTGCACAGCAGACTCTACAACCCCGACATTCCCGACGTGGACTTGTTCCTGAGGTCATCGGGGGAGCAGCGCACCTCGAACTTCCTCTTGTGGCAGTCCGCGTATGCGGAAATGGTGTTCCAAAACGTGCTGTGGCCCGATGTCGACCGGCGGACCCTGTGGGACGCGATCCTCGAGTACGCTCAGCGTGACCGGCGTTTCGGCGGGGCCGTGGATAAGCCCCAGAACACTAGGCGAGGGTGTCCCTCCACGCGCTGTGGAGCTGCGAGAAGCGCCCGCGGGCGTGAATGAGCTCATCGGGTGTACCGTCCTCAACCACCCGACCGGCGTCGATGACTAAGACTCGGTCGGCGATCGCGACCGTGGAGAGACGGTGCGCGATGATGATCGCCGTGCGATCAGCAAGAACCGATTCGAGCGCTTTTTGCACGAGCCGCTCGGTGGGAATGTCCAGATGCGCTGTGGCCTCATCTAGCACGATCACTCGCGGATCGGCCAGGAACACTCGCGCAAACGACACGAGTTGTCGCTGCCCGGAGCTTAACCGACCGCCACGTTTTTTCACATCGGTGTTGTAACCGTCCGGGAGCCCAGCCACATAGTCGTGCAGGCCCACAGCACGCGCGGCATCTTCCACCTCGGCGTCCGTGGCGTCTGGTTTACCCACGCGAATGTTGTCGGCAATCGATCCAGAAAACAGGTACGACTCCTGCGTCACCATGACGATATTGCGGCGTAGTTCGGCATCGCTGATATCGCGTATATCCACACCGTCGACGCTCACGAACCCCGCCTTGGGGTCGTAAAACCGGGTGATGAGTTTGACCAGAGTGGACTTCCCCGCACCCGTCGCACCCACCAGGGCCACCGTCTGTCCAGCGTCCACAGTGAGATTCATACGAGGAAGAACGGTCGCGCCGTCGGCATACGCGAACTCGACACCGGTCAACTCAATCCGGCGTCCCGAGGTCGTCTCCGGCAGTTCTTTCTCCGAACCCGGTCGGGTGGTCACGGTGGGGGGACACGGCGAGGACCGCGGCGACCTTTTCCAACGCGGCTTTGGCCGACTGGTACAGGTTGAAGTTCTGGATCAGCTCATTCAGCGGCCCGTAAAAACGGCGAAGAGACATGAGGAATGCGGTCAGAACGCCCACCTCAGTGTGTCCCTTTATCACCATGAACGCACCCACGAGAATCACGGCGATCTGGCACGCGTTGGTCACCAGACGGGTGAGGCCCGAGAAGGCGGCCACAGTGCGCAGAGCGTGCGCATTGGCGTCTCGGTAGCCACTGTCTTCGGTAGTGAACTTGGCCCTGCCCGCCGGTCGGCGCGCACCGGACGCAACGTCGGTGAATACCCGTTCGCCCCCTTCCGCTTCGAGCGCGACAGATTGCGCCTTGAGCGACTCCGCTTGTGACGAGGCGGAGACACGGGTGCAGCCGATCCCCGTGGGAACCGTGCGCGTTTGTTACACATCGTCATCGTCGCTCTCAAGGGGGTCCGCACTGCGGACCATTCTCGGCTTGTCAGGCTCGAACCCAGACAGCCAGCTCGTTGCCGCCGGGCTCTCGGAAGTGCATACGTCGTCCGCCTGGGAAGTCGAAGGGTTCGACAGTAATCGTCCCACCCGCGGCTTCGATGTCGGCCCGGACGGTCGTCAGGTCATCTACCTCGAGAACCACCAGCGGCGCTGCGGGTGCCTCGCCCGCATCACCCTGGAAACCGAGCGTTTGCTCTGCTCCCAACTGCACGTCTGTGTATTGGGACCCGTACGCCAGATGCTCCAAGGTGAACGCGTCTTTGAAAAACTGGGCGGACGCGTTTGCGTCGTTGGAAGGGAACTCGATCATGGTGAGCCTCGTCAGGCCCCTTATGCTATGGGCGGAGTCAGAAGAAGTTCAAGTCCCTTTGCGTGGTGTAACGGTTCTTCGGGCTGCTTGTAAGGGGGGTAGGCGGTCAGAGCTGGGAGGTGCTGGTCGGTGATGGTCTCGGTTTCGTTGGTGGGGACGATGTGGAGGCGGCAGCGGGCCAGGACGTCGAGGCTGAGGTAGCGGCATCCTTCGGCCCACTCGTCGGTCTGCTCGGCCAGGACCCCTCCTAGGAGGCGGGTGATGGCGTCTCGGCGGAGAAGATTCCCACGGAGTCGGTGCGGCGGCGGATCTCCTTGTTGAGGCGCTCGTTGGGATTGTTGGGCCAGATCTGGACCCACACGTCCTTGGGGAAGGCGGTAAAGGCCAGCAGGTCGTCTCGTGCCGCGTCCGGGTGCTCGGCGACGGCGTGGAGCTTGTCGCACACGTAGTCCAGCAGTCGGTCGAACTGGGCGTTGACCGCGGCGGCGCCGGGCTGGTCGTACACCAAGTGCAGCATCGCCTTGACGGCGGGCCACAGGCTCTTGGGGGTCACGGCCATGAGGTTGGCGGCTTAGTGGGTGCGACAGCGCTGGCACGAGGCGCCGGGGATGTTGGCGCTGATGGCCTCGACCAGACCGGCGTGAGCGTCACTGGTGACCATCCGCGAGACCTGCGACTTGGACAGGGAGTTGATCCCCAAGGTCTTGACGAGCTTATCCATGCGGCGGGTGGAGACCCCGGCGAGGTAGCAGTCGGCGACCACGGTGATCAGCGCCGCCTCGGAGCTCTTGAGTCGTTCTATGAGCCACTCGGGGAAGTAGGTGCCCTTGCGCAGCTTGGGGACGGCGACATCGATGGTGCCGACGCGAGTGTCCAAAGGGCGGTGACGGTAGCCGTTACGCTGCGCGGTGCGCTCGGGGCTGGGCCTGCCCCACTCGGCGCCGCACACGGCATCAGCGTCCGCCGACAAAAGCGCGTTGATCACCGTCTGCAGCAGGTCACGCATCAGGTCCGGGGACGCCTCAGCCAGGACTTCGCCCAGCAGGCCAGCAGGGTCGAAAATATGAGGAGCGATCATTGTGATGACTCCGTTCGAGAGGGTTGTAGGAGATTCCTCGAAGGATTACACGGTGACCGCGCCGACCTTCACGACGGGACCGACCACCGAGTGGCTACACACCACTATGCGGGACTCCACTGCCACGCCACGCTAGGAATATTCGGCAAAGACGCTCTAAAGAGCAACGGGTACTTCCAGTTTCTTGCTGATGGCCTCGATCTGCCGCTCAAGCAGAGGTGACAGTTTGGTAAGCGACCTTTGCCTACTGGAAGTGAACCAATCAAGCGGCTAAATCGCAGTTCGCGCGCGTTTGTATCCATCGTGGTGTGAAATTTTCGCATAACCGGTCACGATGGATACAAGACCAAGATTTGCGATAGGTACGGCAGATAATGCAGATACCGCTTACGACTAGGGTTTTCTCGAGATTTCAGCGGGATTGATGTGGGCCAGTTACAGCCCTGTTGAGACGATGCGTCGCCGCCCTGACTGGTCACCGAAGTGGGGTGAACCAACCGGGATTTCGCGCGCAACGCTTGTCAGACCACCTTTTCGGCTTGCCGTGGTCCTCACCCTGACCGCCCAGCTCTACCTAGGGGCGGAGTTCCATCTGAACGCCTATTTGACTACAAAGCCCCGTAGTTCCGGCAGCAGGGAGCCATGTGGGAATTTTCGCTTGTCGGGGTGGGTCTCTGGGCGCAGCGCGGCGCCAGCGCCGGGGCTGATTGCCTTCTTGAGGGCTCGTGGAGCCTAGGAGAGCCGATCCGGCGGCTCCCGTACCCGCTTCCACTAGGAGGCGTCAAAAAGTATGGGGTCGAGTCAAAAGGTTCGAGACCCGACAGCGGCCGCTACCCCGCGGCCACCATCGACGACCACCATCTCCGGGGCCGGGAGGCGCTCCAGCAGTGCGGTCCAGGCCGGCTTGGACTCCCGATCGCACCACTGCCAGCCCAGCACGTGCTGGCCGGAGAACGCGATCAGCAAGCACCAGCCCTGCAGGTAGGTGCCGTCGAGCATGACCGTCGGCAAGACCTCGCCGGTGACCGTCGGCTGGGGTACCTCGACGTTCCAGCACCACGCCGTCGATGCACGAAACGAGCGTCCCGTCCCCCCGAGGCTGCACTGGGGCGAAGGGGTTCAGCAACCACCCGACGAAACGGTCGAGCTGGGCACGCCGGGTAACGTCTACGCGGCTGCGTACCGTCGACGCGCCGCATGCTTTGCATCGCCATCTCGTGCGCCCCGCGCTGGTGGTGCCGTTCTTGACCAGCTTGGTGCCACATACACCGCACCGGGGGTGATTCCTCGCAACTTGCACCGAACATGCTCCCAGAGCATGTTCAACCCCGCATCACGCCTAGCCGTCGCACATGAAATCAGTCATTCCATACACACATTCCTGCCTATAACCCCCCACACGTTCATGTACTGAGCCAGTGTCCGGCAGAGATTCCGGTAGAAGCGCGGACCGCCACCGGCGTGGGGATACACGATCACGTGCGCATCGCCGTCACCGTCGACAGCCGGGACATGCTGCAACCATGGGGCAGGTGTGGATGTCTTCAAGGCTAGCCTCTCGTCGCCGGGAATTAGGTAAGCCTAACCTATATCAGGGATTTGAGAAGATGTCCTCGATGTGGGACGCAGGGTCGCGGGACAGCATGACAACCCAGCCAGACGCGAACCCCGGAGCTTGGGATGGTTGGTGGGGTCCGGATTCCTGTAGCCCCTGGAATGCGTGATAGTGACGGTGCAGGTATTGGGCAGGGG
>NZ_JAKRMN010000015.1:0-30048 GCF_022346365.1 Brevibacterium sp. ACRRH | reverse complement strand
GTCGACGACGAAAACCGCGGCCGTAATGACGAGGCACAGGCCCGCGATGTGCGCCATGACCACCGGGACCGGCAGTCCTGTGAAGAACTGTGTGTAACCGATGATTCCCTGCGCCACTTCGACGATGAGCAGGAAGGTGAAAGCGCGTGTGGCGCTGGCGATTTTTTCCTTGCGTGCAAGAACAAGACCGTAGATGGTACCCGCGGTCATGAGCCACACGGGGATTGCGTGGAGTCGCGACATGAGCAGGGTGTTGAGGCCGTTGCGGGCGCTGACTTCATCACCCGCGTGTGGGCCCGCCCCAGTGACAAGCATGCCCATGAGCACGATCACAGCGCACAGGATTCCCACGGCCCAAGCGACGGTGACGAGTGTGCGCGAGGCGACGGGACGTGGGTTGTCGCCGGTGTCACGCGTGCGCTTGACCATGTATGCGGATAGAGCAACGGCCAGGGCCGACGGAATGAAGTGGGCGGCAACGATCCACGGGTTGAGCTGAGTGCGCACCGTGACGCCACCCAGAATGGCCTGGAACGGGACGACTGCAAAGAGCAGAACGGCCATGCGGAACAGGTCGGAGCGGGTAGACCGCAGGGGCCACAGGGCGATCACGACGAAAAGCGAATACAGGCCCAGAATGACACCCAGGACACGGTTGCCGAACTCGATGAACCCGTGAATACCCATCTCGGGGGTGTTGGTCAGCGAAGATTCGGTACACATGGGCCAATGCGGGCATCCCAGTCCCGAACCGGTCAGGCGTACAGCAGCACCGGTGAACACAATGAGGGCCTGCAAGAACAGGAGACCAACAGCAAGCCAGTACACGTATCGGTTGACTTCGGTTGCTTGCCAAGACGACTTCGACATGTCACTTACTTTCAAAAGAGAACCATGTGGCTCCGGCGATGATACCGAGCACAGCCCAGACCAACAAGACGAGTTGGGCACTCCAGTCTACACCTCCGGATATCAGTGCTGTGCGCAACGAATCGCCCAATGCGCCAAAAGGAGTGAGCGATGCGACTGTGCCCCACAGGCCCGGATGTTTGACTACAAGCCCACCAACTCCGGCGCCCGCAACCCAGAGGATGTTCGATCCGGCGAGCACGGCCTCGGCGCGGGCGGTTCCTGCGAAAGCAAGCGCAAGCGCGGTCAGCGCGGCGGTACCTAAAAACCACGAAAGGAAGATGCCCAGGAACTGAGTCAGGGAGGCGGTGATTTCGAAGTTCACGGGGAGAACAGCGATAACAATGAACATGACCAGTAGCTGCACTGCGGTCACGATGTAGACGGACACAATCTTGGCAAGAATCAGCCCGGTGGTGCCCAGGGGAGTCGTGGCTAATTGCCGGAGTACGCCGTAGCGACGGTCGAATCCGGTGGCGATTGCCTGACCGGTAAACGCGGAGGCGGCGATTGACAGCCCCAGACCGGCCGACGCGGCGATGATGTTCCGCTGGTTCTCTTCGTACCCAAAAACGGTGACGACATCGGTCATTGCCAGCACCACAAGTGCGCCGATCGGCAGAGCGAAGGACAAGAAGAGCTGTTCGGCGTTGGACAGGGTGGTGCGCAACTCAAAGAGCGACTGTGCCCACACACGCTGAGCCAGGGGTGCGATTCGCGGTGAACTCATGAGCGCAGTGTCCTTCCTGTCAGGTCGAGGAAGACGTCGTCAAGCGAGCGGGACGCCAGGGACAGGGATGTGATGTCAGCACCGGCGTCGTTGAGAAGGCCGGTGATCGCGTGGACCGTTTGGGTGGTGAAGTCACCTGTGATGGTGACGGCGCCGTCCTTTGCGAGGTCCACCTCGCCATATGCGCGGAACTGGTCTAGGAGGTTCTGGCCGAGGTGGCGGGCCCGGATCGTCAGTGTCGAGCTACCGTCGCCAGTGAGTTCGCCTACTGTGCCGTGGGAGATGACGTGGCCCTTATCAATGATGGTGACGTAGTCGGACAGGTGGGCTGCGTCGTCCATGTCGTGAGTCGTGAGAACAACCGCCACGCCTTGTTCGCGTAGCTCTTCGACGATCGTGAACACGGCAAGGCGTGACTGTGGGTCCAGGCCGGCCGTGGGTTCGTCGAGAAACACCAGCTGGGGTTTGCCGATCAGCGCGGCTGCCATTCCTACACGTTGCTTTTGCCCACCCGACATGCGTCGTATCGTGCGGTCGGCGAACGCGGTGATGCCTAAGCGTTCAGCGAGTTCGTGGTAGTCCGCAGGGTCGGCGTACATGCGGGAAAGGTTCTTCAGAATGTTGAGTGGCTTCGACGCCATGGGCAGTCCGCCGTCTTGCAACATGACGCCTGCGAGCGCGCTGGAGTGTGTGTGTTCTTTGACGGGGTCGTATCCGAAGATGCGGGCGTGACCTGATGTGGGTTTGAGGAGGCCCACCGAGGCAGCGATGGTGGTGGATTTGCCTGCGCCGTTGGGTCCTAAGAGTGCGTGGATGGTGCCTCGCTCAACGGTGAGTGAGACGTTGTCGACTGCACGGAGGCTCCCGAAATTCACGCTCACGGCGTCGAGTTCTAACGGATGGTTCGGCTTGGTCACGATTCCTCAGTGTAATGAGTGAAATGTGGGGAACTTAGGTCACCCTGGTTTTACGTGGAATTATTTAGGGCACAATAGTGTTGTGGAATAGCGAACCGCCCGCTTTTAAGAGAGGACTTACGTGAGCGCACGCCCCGGACAAGATCTGCGCACCCGCCAGCAAGTGCTGGCGATCGTGCTCGATCAAGGGCCTATCAGCGCCTCGGGTATTGCGCGTCTGGTTGATCTGACGCCGGCGGCTATCCGCCGCCACCTCGACGCATTGGAAAAGGAAAACGCGATCGAGGTGCGTGAGTTAGCGGGAGTGAAAGCAGGTCGAGGTCGTCCCGCACGCCACTATGTCGTCACCTCGGCGGGTCACGCACAGATTTCCCACGCATACGACCACGTTGCGGTGGAAGCGCTTGACTTTGTGCGATCGGAGATGGGCCGAGAAGCGGTGGAGCGGTTCGCGCGCGAGCGGGCGCGTGAGCTGCGCGAAAAGCTTGAAGCGCGTTTGGAAGAAGGCGGGAACGTAGCCACACGGTCGCGCGGTCTGGCGGCGGCGCTGGACAAAGAGGGTTATGCGGCGTCGGCGACACCGGTTGCTGTGGGAACCCCGCTGGAAGCGATGCAGCTGTGCCAGGGGCACTGTCCCATTCAGCACGTCGCGGAAGAATACCCAGAATTTTGTGAAGCTGAACTTGAGCAGTTTGGCGACATCCTAGGAGTGGACGTGCGACGTCTTTCGACGTTGGCGAGTGGGGCACACGTGTGTACCACGCACATTCCCACATCCACCCTGAATCGCCCTTTGCTTGGCACCCACGATGGGAAGAGCAACTCTAAAAAAGGAGGAGAAAGGTGACTGACACCACCGATTCCAATCCTATTCTGGAGATGAATCCAGAACTTAAGGACATTGGACAATACGCATACGGTTGGCACGACTCAAACGACGCCGGGGCCGATGCCCAACGTGGGTTGAACGAAGATGTTGTGCGCAATATCTCCAAGCTGAAGGAGGAACCGGAGTGGATGCTTGAGCGTCGTCTCCGTGCTCTGAAGCTGTTTGACAAGAAGCCTATGCCGCACTGGGGTGCCGACCTCAGCGGTATCAACTTCGACGACATCAAGTACTTTGTGCGTTCGACTGAGGGTCAGGCGCAGTCGTGGGAAGACCTGCCTGAAGACATTAAGAACACGTACGACCGGTTGGGGATTCCCGAGGCGGAAAAGCAGCGTCTGGTTGCGGGTGTCGCCGCGCAGTACGAGTCCGAGGTTGTCTACCACAAGATCAACGAAGAGCTCGAACGTCAGGGTGTCATCTTCCTCGACACCGACACGGGTCTGCGGGAGCACCCGGAGATCTTCGAAGAGTACTTCGGTACCGTGATTCCGTCCGGTGACAACAAATTCGCAGCCCTCAACACTGCCGTGTGGTCCGGTGGGTCGTTCATCTACGTGCCCAAGGGTGTTCACGTGGAGATCCCGTTGCAGGCGTACTTCCGCATCAACACGGAAAACATGGGGCAGTTTGAGCGCACGCTCATCATTGCTGACGAAGGCTCGTACGTTCACTACGTTGAAGGGTGTACGGCTCCGATCTACAAGTCGGACTCGTTGCACTCCGCAGTGGTCGAGATCATCGCCAAGAAGGATGCACGAGTGCGTTACACGACCATTCAGAACTGGTCGAACAACGTGTACAACCTGGTGACAAAGCGCGCGGTTGCCGAAGAAGGCGCAACCATGGAATGGGTCGATGGAAACATCGGTTCGAAGGTCACCATGAAGTACCCAGCGATCTGGCTCACAGGTGAGCACGCAAAGGGTGAAACCCTGTCCGTGGCATTCGCTGGGAACGGCCAACACCAGGACACTGGAGCGAAAATGGTGCACGCTGCACCGCACACGCAGTCCTCGATTGTGTCGAAGTCGGTTGCCCGTAACGGAGGACGTGCGGGATACCGCGGCTTGGTTCACGTCCACCCGGGTGCCAAGGGGTCGTCGAACACTGTTCTGTGTGACGCGCTCCTGGTGGATAACGTGTCGCGCTCAGACACCTACCCGTACATCGACATTCGTGAAGATGACGTGGCGTTGGGACACGAAGCGACCGTGTCGAAGGTGAGCGAGGACCAGCTGTTTTACCTCATGAGTCGTGGACTCGACGAAACCGAAGCGATGGCAATGATCGTGCGTGGCTTCGTCGAACCGATCGCCCGAGAACTTCCCATGGAATACGCGCTTGAGCTTAACCGTCTGATCGAACTTCAGATGGAAGGCGCGGTAGGTTAAGCGCAGAGGAGACGCATTACATGACAATTGCAACAGAACACGTTCCGGCTAAGTCGCGTTCCGAACGCACCCGGAGTTTTAACGTGGCGGACTTCCCGCAGGTGAACGGCCGTGAAGAAGAGTGGCGTTTCACTCCGGTCAAAAAGCTCACCCAGCTGCTGACCGATGAAGAAAGCACAGCGGAGCTTGCGGTCTCACGTGAACTTCCAGACGGGGTGGACGTGTCACAGATCAGCCTCGACGAGGCGCGCCAGCTGGGTGTTTCGGCGCCGGAAGACCTGCCAGCTGTCATCGCGGCTACTCGCGCACCCAGCGTGACCCGCTACGACATCGGCGAAGGTGTTGAGTTGGCGTCCCCAGCCATCATCACTACGGAAGGCGCGGACAGCGACAGCCCCGTACATAACCACACTGTGGTGACGGTGGGAGCGAACGCCAGCGCGACCATCGTGATCAAGCACACCGGTCACGCACAGCTGTCCGAACTGCTCAGCGTGATCGTGGGGCCGGGAGCGCGGGTGAAGCTGGTGACCCTGCAGCTGTGGGATGACGACGCGGTACACCTGGGACAGCACGACGCGGTCGTGGGCAAGGACGCGCAGTTCACGCACATCGCTATCACGCTGGGTGGCAAGATTGTACGTCTGAACTCGAATGTGTCCTACGACGGTCCAGGGGGAGAGGCCCAGATGCTGGGGCTGTACTTCGCCGACGCCGGGCAGCACTTGGAACACCGCACGTACGTGGACCACAACACGCCGAATGCCACCTCGGACGTTCTTTACAAAGGGGCGTTGCAGGGGAAGGACGCGCGCAGCGTGTGGATCGGTGACGTTCTCATTCGCCCGGAAGCCAAGGGGATCGACACGTACGAACTCAACCGCAACCTGGTGCTGACCGAGGGTGCGCGCGCGGACTCCGTGCCAAACCTCGAAATTGAGACTGGTGAAATTGAGGGAGCAGGGCACGCGTCGTCGACCGGCCGGTTCGACGAAGAGCACTTGTTCTACCTCATGAGCCGAGGAATCGATGAGAAGACAGCGCGCCGGTTGGTGGTGCGTGGCTTCTTCAACGAAGTGATCCAGAAGATCGACATCGAACAGATCGAAGAAGTGCTCACAGAACAGATTGAAGAAGAACTTTCTCGGAGCGTGCTGTGAAGTCCGTTGCGAAATCTACCGATGTGACACCGGGGAGCGCGATTCGCGTGAAGGTCGACGGGGTTGAGGTGTGTGTTGCGCGCACCGAAACCGGCGAGCTGCACGCGATCGACGACCTGTGTACCCACGGTGAAGTGTCACTGTCCGAAGGTGACGTGATGGGGTGTGCAATCGAATGCTGGTTGCACGGCTCCACGTTCGACCTGCGGACCGGTGAACCCCAAAACCCACCCGCTTTCGACCCCGTCGCAGTGTACGAATGCATGGAACGCGACGGCGAGATCTACGTCAAGCTTTAAAGAAAGAAGAGATTCATGTCTACACTTTCCATCCGCGACCTCAAGGTCAGCGTAGAAACCGACAAGGGATCTAAGCAGATCCTCAAGGGCGTCAACTTGGACATCAAGTCCAACGAAACCCACGCAATCATGGGGCCAAACGGTTCCGGTAAGTCCACTCTGGCGTACGCGATCGCAGGACACCCGGCGTACAACATCGAAGGTGGTTCGGTGACGCTGGACGGTGAAGAGATGCTGGAGCTCAGCGTGGACGAACGCGCACGCGCTGGACTGTTCCTCGCTATGCAGTACCCCGTTGAGGTTCCCGGTGTTACCGTGACGAACTTCTTGCGTTCGGCTAAGACCGCGATCGATGGGGAAGCTCCCAAACTGCGCACGTGGGCCAAGGAGCTCAACCAGGCCATGAGTGAGTTGAAGGTGGACCCCGAGTTCGCGTCGCGTAACGTGAACGAAGGGTTCTCTGGTGGTGAGAAGAAGCGCCACGAGATCCTGCAGATGGAACTGCTCAAGCCACGTTTCGCGATTCTGGACGAAACCGACTCCGGGCTCGACGTTGACGCGCTGCGCATCGTGTCCGAAGGTGTGAACCGCGCGCAGAGCAACACGGACGTGGGCGTTCTGCTCATTACCCACTACACGCGTATCCTGCAGTACATCAAGCCTGATTACGTACACGTGTTGGTTAACGGGCAGGTGGCCGAAGAAGGTGGCCCCGAGCTTGCGAACCAGCTCGAAGCTGAAGGCTACGACCGCTTCCAGAAGTGATGACGACGCAGGAATTCACACGTTTACGAAGTGACTTCCCGCTTTTGACGCGGGAGGTCGCGGGATCACCGCTCGCGTATTTGGACTCCGGCGCTACGTCGCAGAAGCCTGAATGTGTGATTGACGCTGAACAGGAGTTCAACACGCGTCACAATTCGGCGGTTCACCGTGGTGCGCACACGCTGGCCACCGAGGCGACCGACGCCTTTGAGGGCGCGCGTGCCAAGGTGGCGGCTTTCGTGGGTGCGAAACCATCGCAGGTGTGCTGGATGAAGAATGCGACAGAAGCACTCAATGTCGTGGCCATGGGGATGGGTTTTGCCACTGAAGGTCCGTATGCGTTGGGGCCTGGTGATTCGATTGTCATCACGCAGATGGAGCACCACGCGAACCTGGTGCCGTGGCAGCAGGTGGCGCTTCGGACTGGTGCAGAACTGCGGTACATTCCGATTACCGACGAAGGCACGCTGGACCTAAGTGATGTGGACTCCATTGCTGATGCGTCAACCAAGGTTATGGCGTTCACGCATGTGTCTAACGTGTTGGCGACGGTGAACCCGGTTGAGCAGTTGGTTGAGCACGCCAAGAAGATTGGTGCGGTCACGGTTCTTGACGCGTGCCAGTCTGTTCCGCACATGCAGGTTGATTTCCCTGCTATGGGTGTGGACTTCGCCGCGTTTTCCGGACACAAGATGTTGGGGCCGTCAGGCATTGGTGTGCTTTACGGCAAGCAGGACGCGTTGAATGCTTTACCACCGGTTTTGACGGGTGGGTCGATGATCGAAACCGTCACCATGGAGGAGTCCACGTTCCTGCCTGCGCCTCAGCGGTTTGAGGCTGGAACACAGCCCGTGGCGCAGGCCGTGGGGCTTGGTGCTGCGGTTGATTACCTGTCTCATGTTGGAATGGACAGGATTGCTCAGCATGAGCAGGAGTTGGCTCAGATCCTGGCTGAAGGCGTCGCGAAGATTCCTGGTGTGCGGCTGTTGGGGCCTGCCAACAGGAGCGTGTCGACTGTGGCCGTGGATGTTGAGGGCGTACACGCGCACGATGTGGGCCAGTTCCTTGACGCGGACGGTGTGGCCGTACGCGTGGGGCACCACTGTGCGATGCCACTGCACGCGCGTCTGGGTGTACGTGCCTCGACCCGCGCCTCGGCGTACCTGTACTCGACGGTTGAAGAGTGCGAGCGGTTCTTGGATTCGCTGGCGCGCGTGCGCGGGTACTTTGGGGTGGAATCATGAATCTGGATCAGTTGTATCAGCAAGTGATCCTGGATCACTCAAAGGAACGGCACGGCAATGTCCCGTTTGATGAGCGGGAAGCGTTGGGTAAGTCTCACCAGGTGAACCCCATGTGTGGGGATGAAATTACCGCCGAGGTCGTCGCCGGGGACGATGGCGCGCTGGAGGTGCGCTGGGAAGGTGACGGCTGTTCGATCTCAATGGCGTCAGCGTCTGTGGCGTGCGAGATTTATGACGACGAGGGCCGTGAGGCGTTTGACCGTGCGGAGGCGGAGTTCCACGAGCTCATGCATTCGCGCGGTGCCGTTGAGGCCGATGAGGACGTGCTGTTTGACGCGGCTGCGTTTGCCGGGGTGAGTAAGTTCCCGGCGCGCATTAAGTGCGCGTTGCTCGCGTGGATTGCCATAAAGGACGCTCTGTCACAAGCTGAGAGTAGTAAGGAGGGAGGACAGCATGACTGAGGTCGTTGACCAACCGACGAATGCGACTCCGGAAGAAGTCATTGACGCGCTTATGGATGTCATGGACCCGGAGTTGGGCGTGAACATCGTGGACTTGGGCCTGGTGTACGGCGCAACCGTGGATGAAGAAGGTGTAGCGATCATTGAAATGACGCTGACGTCTGCCGCGTGCCCGCTCACCGATGTGATTGAAGATCAGTGTGCGCACGCTTTGGACGGAATTGTGCCAGCGTTCCGGATCAACTGGGTGTGGATGCCGCCGTGGGGTCCCGAGAAGATCACGGAAGATGGGCGTGAGCAGATGCGCGCCCTGGGCTTCAATATTTAGGGATTGAGTATGGCGTGGTTACACGCGGTCTACGTCAAAGGTATTGCACTTGGTGGGTGAGCCGGAGTCGTAGCCGCGTTTGAACCAGGTCATGCGCTGTTCCGCTGAGCCGTGCGTGAAGTTTTCGGGGGTGACGCGACCGCCCGAGGTCTCTTGGATTCGGTCGTCACCAATCGCTTCCGCTGTGCCAAGGGCGGCCTCAATGTCTGAGTCCTTGAGAGGCTCAAGATACGGCTGGCCCTGAGGCCCATGCGTCTTGGTAGCGTTAGCCGCCCACACGCCTGCGTAGCAGTCTGCCTGAAGCTCCATACGAACCGCGTTAGATTGCGGGCCCGTTTTTCCGTCACGGCTCCGGGTGATGTCACCCGTGATCTTCTGAATGTGGTGACCAAATTCGTGGGCAACCACGTACTCTTCCGGGAGCGGGCCTTCCTTAGCGCCCAACTGTTTGCGCATCTGTTCAAAGAAGGACGTGTCGAAGTACGCGGTTTCATCGGCGGGACAGTAGAAGGGACCCATGTTGCTATTTCCTTGGCCACAGCCGGTGTCCCATGTGCCATTGGTGAGTTGTACTCCGGGGTTGCGGTACTGTTTACCCAACTCGCCCATACCCGTGTGCCAATAGTCGTTAAGACTGTTGACGGTACCTACGATGCGACAGTCGACGTCGCGGTTGGCGTCCTCGCCTGTGCGGCACCTCTGGGAGAGGTCCTCTTGGCTCTGCTGAGACTGCTCACCCGAGCCCAACTGGTTAAGGACTGCTTCTGGCCCAAAGAAGATCAATCCGAGAACCAGAAGCGCAACTCCACCAATGCCACCACCGATCATGACAGGCGCGCCACGACCTCGGGAAACCTGGGAGCTGTCAAGCTGAGAGTTGGGGTTGAAGGTCATAGGGTTAGTGTATTGGACTGATCAACAACTCCGTTCACACTTGGAGGTAATGTGCTGGAAGTCGCGTGCGACGGCTCCGCGTTAGGCAACCCCGGACCCGCAGGTTGGGCGTGGGTCATCGACGACAAACGCTGGGCTGCCGGCGGGTGGGAAGAGTCGACGAACAATCGGGCCGAACTCCAAGCGGTCATAGAAATTCTCAAAGCGACTGCGCACACGCATGAAGACCTCCTGATTCTGGCCGACTCCAAGTACGTGATTAACTCGGTCACCAAATGGATGCCGGTGTGGAGGCTCAAAGGGTGGAAAAAAGCCAACGGGCAAGACGTGCTCAACCGCGACCTCATGGAAGAGTTATGGGAGCAGGTCGATGCGCTCGAAAAGTCGGGGCGTAAGCTCAAGTTCCAGTGGGTCAAAGGGCACTCCAACCATGAGCTCAACGAAGCGGCAGACCAACGCGCCCGCGCCGTCGCAACTGCCATTCGTGACGAAGGCGAGCCAGACCTCGGGCCCGGGCTGGGGACTGGGACGGAGCCCGAGGTGACGGCGGGGGAGCCACAGCAGGAAGCTGGAGCGCCGGGTCAGGACGCTGATGAGGCGGAAGACACGGTGAACGTATGGTGCCCGCTAGATAAAGCCTTGGCCGATGAGATTGTGGAGCGTGCGAAGGCGCTGGGATTGACTCCGCACGCGCTTTTGGCGCAGGTCATTGAAGTGGGGTGGAAGGAACACCGTGATAGCGGCAAGTAACCTGGAGATCATGGTGGGCTCGCGCACGCTCATGTCGGAAGTGAACTTCCGCGTGGACAAAGGCGACCGGGTTGGGCTCGTGGGCCGGAACGGTGCGGGAAAGACCACGCTTACCAAGGTGCTGATGAGCGAGGTGTTGCCGTCGGACGGGACGGTGTCGGTGTCTGGGTCGGTGGGGTATTTGCCACAGGACCCGCGGAGTGGCAAGCCTACTGAGACCGCGAAGGAGCGCGTGTTAGGGGCGCGGGATCTGGATGTGATTGCCAGGCGGATGCGCAAGGCCGAGCGTGCCATGAGCGACCCGGATCCGGACGTGGCGGCGAAGGCGATTGACAAATATCCGCGAATCGAGGCTGAGTTCATTGCAGCCGGTGGGTACGCGGCAGAGTCGGAGGCGCTAGCGATTGCGGCCAACCTAGGGCTGGACGAGCAGCTGATGGGGCAAGAGTTGCAAACGTTGTCGGGTGGACAGCGACGGCGAGTAGAGCTGGCGCGGATTCTGTTTCACCAGCCCGACACGATGATTCTGGACGAGCCAACGAACCACCTCGATGCGGAGTCCGTGCAGTGGTTGCGTGATTACCTGGCTAAGTACTCTGGTGGGCTGATCATCATTTCGCACGACCTCAACTTAATCGAGGAGGTCGTGAACAAGGTGTTCTACCTGGATGCGACGCGGCAGGTCATTGACATTTACGCGATGGGGTACAAGCAGTACCTGAAACAGCGTGAAGCCGACGAGCGGCGGCGCAAGCGTGAGCGTGCGAATACGGAGAAGAAGGCGTCTGCGCTGGTGGCTCAGGCCGAGAAGATGCGCGCGAAGGCCACCAAGGCGGTGGCGGCGCAGTCGATGCTCAAGCGCGCAGAGCGCATGATGGCAGGACTTGAGGAGGAACGCCAGAGCGATAAGGTGGCGAGTTTGCGGTTTCCCACGCCTGCCGCGTGCGGAAAGGTGCCGTTGACTGGTTCGGGGTTGTCTAAGTCGTATGGGTCGACGGAAGTGTTTATGGACGTGGACTTGGCGATTGACAGGGGCTCGCGGGTCGTGATTTTGGGATTCAATGGTGCGGGTAAGACTACGCTGTTGAAGATTCTTGCTGGGTTGGAAAGCCCGGATACTGGGGAAGTGAAGGCCGGGCACGGGCTCAAACTTGGTTACTACGCACAGGAGCACGAGACGCTTGATCTTGATCGCACCGTGCTTGAGAACATGCGGAGTAACGCGCCGGATCTCGATGACACCCAGGTGCGCACGGTGCTGGGTTCGTTCCTGTTCAGTGGCGATGACGTGAGTAAGCCCGCCAAGGTGCTGTCCGGTGGCGAGAAGACGCGGTTGGCGCTGGCGACGTTGGTGGTGTCGTCGGCGAACGTGCTGCTGTTGGACGAGCCCACGAACAACCTGGATCCGGCCAGTCGGGAAGAGATCTTGTCCGCGATTCGGCGCTACGAGGGCGCGATCATTCTGGTGACACACGACGAGGGTGCTGTGCAGGCATTGGATCCCGACCGGGTGCTGCTACTGCCTGACGGCGACGAGGACCACTGGAACGACTCGTATTTGGACCTGGTGTCGCTGGCTTAAGGGCGTTTTTGTCGCCGAGGTGGTGGTTGGTTTGTTTTCCACCGCCGAGGTGGACGTTGGCTGGTTGCCTTTGAGACTAGCTTGAGGACGCGAGGCGTCTCCCGTTAAGGGAGGCGCCTTTTCGGCTTCCGAACTGAGCGCTTGGGTTTCCGTGACTGAACACTAGTTCGAAAATAAATCGAAACAAAACGAACAAAACCCTTGACTCTTGCATTCGAACACAAATAGAATAGGGGTATGTGAAGGAGGTGAAACCGCGTGACCACAACAATCCACGACCAGCACAATGACATGTATGACGGGCCGGCTGTTGAACTATTCGAAACAGTTAAAACCACCACACGACTCATGGACGAAGCACGTGTGAAACAAGCAGAAGCAGTCGCTGCGTTGATCAGCGCCCACGTGGCACCGTTGGATGATTTCACTCATGGTCTACATGCGGTGTTTACCTCCAACCCCAGAACAGGACCACTGGTTACTAACGGGAAAGTAGGACAAAGCTCTGGTGCTCGTGGGTCTGTTGGTGTGGATGATGTGGTGGCGTGTGTGGTGTTGCCTTCGGGTGAAGTATGCACAGTTGCCAGTGTTGAACGCGTACCAGAGGAACTACCAACCCCGACAGAAGGGGTGCTAGCGAAGCTTTTAGATTGCACACGATCGCAGTTAGTGCCCCAGGTGCGGAAGATCATGACGGCTGTGGTGCTCATGCCCAAACTCTGGTCTCTAGTCAAGGCCGGTGTGATCGGCTTCGACAGGGTTCTTTATACGGCTGGCCGAGTAGGGCGTGCTGGGGTGTGTATCCCCGTGTTTGATGACATGCTCACCAGTAAGCGTGTGGACGTGGCGTGGAAAACCTTTAAACGGCACGTGGCTGAAGTGCTTGCCATGCTCACTACCCCAGAAAGCCGTAGTGAAACGGCTAGGCGTCACCGGTCAGTGTCGTATTGGGTGAATGATGATGGGACAGCCACGTTGAGCCTGACTGGGCCTGTGTTGGAGATGGAAGCGTTTTATCAGCGTGTACGCGGGATGGCCAGGGCAATCATGGCGAACCATATAGAACCGTTTACTGCCACGTTGACCGATGAGCAACAAGCCTTGTTTATCACCGACAACAACGGTGAAGTTTCTGAAGTACGTGTGGGTGATCTGGGCCGGGTTGAGGTTGATGATGACCGGTTGATGGACCAACTGACCCTGGATTTGATCACCGGGGCTAAACCCTCAACGACACTTCGCGTCCGAGTGACCCGGACAGGCAAACAAGCGCCGATCAGAGTCATCACCATCCCGGTTGATGCCGAACACGCCGGGCCAGGATCCGGGGCTGGTGTGGATGCGTCCGGTGCGGGCGATGCTGGTGATGGTTCTGTGTGGGCTGATAGGTGTGAAGCCCGTCAGTCTGAGGACGTGTATGAGCTTGAACTATGCGTGTCGATACCTGAGAAAGAAGAATGGTTGAAATCCCAAGCCAGCATTAATCTCACGGTCCCGGTGCTGCACTTCCTCATGAACAACCCGCCACCGGTGGCGGAACGAAGGCCCAGCGGAAACGAAGAAGACGAACCTGAAAAACGCAGACCTGAGTACCAGGGGAGTAGTGCGCCCCCAGGTGCTGGTGGTCCGCCGGGTGATACAGAGACCTTGAGTGCCGAAATTGCTGGTAGTGAGTTTGATTTTGGGGTGCCGGTCAGGGTGGACCCGGGTGCTAGGGCGCCGGTGATGATGAATAACCGGGTGCCATTAGACACAAAAACCGCTGATGAGGTGATCGCGCGGGCGAAGTGGGTGTACAGGATGTTCACCGACCCACAAACCGGTGTGGTGCTGGAGTCTGCGCCGACGAAGTATTACATACCTGCGGCTTTGAAACGCATGGTTGAGGCTAGGCATCCTGATTGCAGTGTCCCGTGGTGTGCGGTCCCTGCCCGGGTGTGTGAAAAAGACCATATCGAACCGTTCAACCACGAAGACCCCGAGAATGGTGGATTGACGGTGATGGAGAATTTGCATCCGTTGTGTAAGCGGCATCATCAGGAGAAAACCCAGAAACGACTCCGCGTCGACAGGATGGATGACGGTTCCCTGGCGTGCGTGTTCCCACGGATTGGTGCCATGCTGGTCTACCCACCAGAATCACGGATCAACCAACACCAGTACGAACGCTTACTCGAGTACTTCGACACCGGTGACCAAGACATCAGCCACACCATCAACAACTACCTCGCAACAGAACAAGCAAGCGCCCATAGTTCGCAACACGACCCCGCGGTCGCTGACGAATACGCAATCGCAGGGGAGGTGTTCAACGGTGACACCCGCCCGTGGGAACCCAGCGAGGAACCACCTCCATTCTGATGTGGACTGGTCTAACCAGAGCCGTTCTGAATAATGCTGGTCTAACTAGAGCAGTTCTAAACAGAGCCCGAACATTAGAGCCCCTGTTGGTTGAGCTCGGCGTCTTCGGCGTCTTCGTCCTTGACGGCTTGGCGGGCGCGGTGGGTAGCGCTGTCTCGGGTGCGGTGCAGACTGGTGCCGTACCTTGAACCGGACTTGGACCCGTGCTTGAGTGCTTCCTTGTCAACCACCACGTATGTTGTGGGCTTATCAGAAGAAGACTCGCGGGTCCTCTTTTCGCGCACAATCGTAAAGACGATCGCAATGAGAATCATGATCCCAAACGCAATCCACTGAAACGTATACGACAAATGCGACCCCGGATCCAACGACGGCGGCGGCAAAGGCGACAACCCCGCATCGCCAGCGGGATCCTCCGCACCCGCTTGCACAAACGCATTCTTATACGGACTCGTCAACCCCGGAACCCGCTCAGTATCAATCGCGCGAATAATGCCATCCGGATTATCGTCCCTACTGCCATCCTCCGTGGGCCGCAACCAGCCAGTCACCGTCGCCTCACCCGCAGGAGGCTTAGGCACACCATCCGGGCTCGCCGGCCCACTCGACGGCGGCGGCACCCACCCGCGATTCACCAGAATCTGGTCACCCGCAACCGTCGTAAACGGCACAATCACATAAAACCCCGGCTGGTTGTTCACCGTCCGGTTCCGCGCCAACACCGTAAGCTCCGGCTCGTACTTCCCGCGGACCTCCACCTTGGTCCACTCATCCTCAGCGGCCAGACCCGCCGAGGTGTCCGCCACCACCTCGGCCAGCTCAACCGGGGCAACGTTGTAGTTGGCCTCAATCGTGGCAATCTCCGCGTCCCGCTGCTGCCTACGGTCGTTCTGCCACATCGCAAGAAACGCACACAACGTCGCCGCCACCAGCGCCAACACGATATACCGAATCCACGCAGACGACGCCACAAACGAATAGTTCCGCAACATCAGCCCGCACCCTCCGGGATCTCATCAACAGAAACCACAGAACGCAAGAACCCTCGCAACGAAAGGAACTCACTCAAGAAATCACGGTGCTCATCACACGCCAACCACACCTTGTTCCGCGCAACTGTATGAATCGACGGGTTGTTCCACAACAAAGCGTGAACCGCACGTGCTCGGCAACCTTTCGCAGAACACACAAGCTCGCTCACGCGCCACGCCCCCTATCGTCTGGGTCCGAGCGCTGCTCGCCCTGAGGCTTCTCCAACACCCCAACGATCTCGCCCATCACCACATCGGGCTCCTCATCGTCATCATCCTCAGGTTCATCACCCAGAGCCTGCGGCGTAGGAGCACCCGCAATCTCGTCAGTATCCGTGTAAAAGTGCCGCCGCACCGTATTCGCAATCGTGACCGCAATCCACGGCAGAACAATCGCCCCCGCAGCGGCCGCCCAGCGCACCCACCCTGACGTGAGCGCCGCGACAAAAAAGCACGCCAAGCGAATCGCCATCAGAACCATGTACTGACGCATACGCCCGTTCGACTCGGCTTCGTGGGAGTGCTGAGCATCGGTAACACGAACAGTCTGTTCCTTGCTCACACACACCTCCTGCGTTCAGTTCGATACGCCAGTCTACTCCCCGAACAACAGAAAAGCTCTGAGGTCAGAGCAATCGTTGATAGGTTAGGAAAGAAACTGTCCGCTAGTCATCTATGTCCAGGAGCCTCAGTGCCACGCACAGTACTCGTCACCGGCGGTAACCGCGGAATCGGACGCACAATCGCTGAACAATTCATCGCGCAAGGCGACCGCGTCGCTGTCACCTCGCGTAACGGAGACGCCCCAGAAGGTGCCCTCGCCGTCGCCGCCGACGTCACCGACTCCGACTCACTCGACGCCGCTTACACCACGGTGGAAAACGAGCTGGGTCCCGTTGAAATCATCGTCGCAAACGCGGGCATCACCCGCGATAACTTGCTCATGCGCATGAGCGACGAAGAATTCGAAGACGTCATCAACACCAACCTCACTGGTGTGTACCGCACGGTCCGCCGCGGCATCACCAACCTGATCCGCTCAAAGTGGGGCCGCATCATCCTCATTTCATCGGTCTCCGGTCTCTACGGAGTCGCCGGCCAGGCCAACTACTCCTCATCAAAAGCCGGCTTGGTGGGACTCGCCCGCTCGATCACCCGCGAAGTGGGCTCACGCGGCATCACCGCAAACGTCGTCGCCCCCGGGTTCATCCGCACCGACATGACGGACGAACTCCCTGAAGCCAAGCAGAAGGAATACCTGCAGGCTGTCCCTGCAAAGCGTTTCGCGGAACCTCACGAAGTAGCCAAAGTCGTCAGCTGGGTTGCTTCCGATGACGCAAGCTATATTTCCGGTGCTGTCATTCCAGTTGACGGCGGTTTGGGAATGGGACACTAAAGAACGAACAGAAAGGTCATCATGGGAATTCTTGAAGGAAAGCGCATCCTCGTCACAGGTGTGCTCACAGAGTCGTCAATCGCATTCGCGGCCGCACGCCTTGCGCAGGAGCAGGGAGCAGAAGTCATTCTGTCCAGCTTCGGCCGTCAGATGAAGATCACCACCATCATCGCTGAACGACTGCCCAAACCAGCCCCGGTTATCGAACTCGACGCAACTAGCGAAGAAGACCTGGCAGCACTGCCTGAACGCCTTGGCGGAAACATCGACGGAATCGTGCACGCAATCGCGTTCGCACCAAAGGACGCTCTAGGTGGCGTGTTCCTCGACACCCCATTTGAATCGGTCTCCACCGCGATCCACGTGTCCGCTTACTCGCTGAAGTCCATCGCCGTCGCCGCGAAGAGCGTGCTCAACCCCGGCGCCGGAATCGTAGGCCTCACCTTCGACGCAACCGTCGCATGGCCGGCATATGACTGGATGGGTGTGGCAAAGGCAGCCATGGAATCTACCTCGCGCTACCTCGCCAAGTACATGGGACCGGACAAGATCCGCGTCAACCTGGTATCCGCCGGACCACTCAAGACCACCGCCGCCAAGTCCATCCCCGGCTTCGAGGCCTTCGAAGACGTGTGGGGCGACCGCGCGCCACTTGGGTGGGATCAAACCGACACCGAACCAGCCGGGAAAGCCATCATCGCTCTTCTCTCCGACTGGTTCCCCGCCACCACCGGCGAAATGGTTCACGTCGACGGAGGACTGCACTCAACAGGCGCATAAGCTCTAACGCATAACCTCCTGCACTTTTCGGGTGGGCATATCTACACTGGTAGGTATGCCCACTCTCGTTTTGGCGCGTCACGCGCACGCAACTCATGACCCCATGCCAGACTTCGACCGTCATCTCACGGATGAAGGGGTGGCCGAGGCGGCCCTCGCCGGACGCTTTCTGTCACAGTTCCCGCTGACTCACCTGGTGTCGTCGCCGGCAAAACGCACAACCCAGACTGGGCAAGCAGTTGTTGATGCACTCAACGACGCCTACCGCGGACGCCCAGATTTCAACGCCGTAGAACTGCAGTTCGAACCTGCTCTATACGACGCCACCGTTCAAACCTGGCTCGACACCATCAACGCGATCCCCGAAGACGTGCCCGGGGCATACATCGTGGGTCACAACCCCATCGTGTGGGAAACAGTTGAACAGCTCAGCGGTGTGAGCCTCAAGAAATTCAAACCATCATCCGTAGCAGTATTCCGGCTACCCAGTTGGGACGTCGACACATTCCCAGAACCCACTGTGCGGTACTTCGGAAACTAAAACGCAACAGACCTCAAACAGGCGCTCATCGCACGTAGGGCGCACAGAAAATCTCTACAAGCTGACGCATGTCGCGGTGCCGAATAACCACGTCCGCGCGTTCAACCAAGGCTGGTTTCGCACAAAATGCGATGCCACAGGTGGCTTGCTCGACCATGTCGAGGTCGTTCGCGCCATCGCCAATCGCCAACGTGCGTGAAGCTCCCACACGTTCCGCCAACTCCGCAAGAGTGTGGGCCTTAAACGCCCGGTCAACAACGGGACCCGTGACCTTGCCAGTGAGCACTCCGCCGGAGGACTCCAACTGGTTCGCAAACGCGTCATCGATGCCAACACCGTCCGCAAGCGGCTGAACAATTTCAATGAAGCCACCGGACACAACAGCCACGTGACAATCCACCTCGTGCAAGGCCTCCACCCACTCGGGTACTCCAGCGGTGAGCGTCACCTGGTCAGCCACCTCGGCCAGCGCGCTCACCGGGACTCCCTTGAGCAACGCCACGCGTTCGCGCAACGACTCTTCAAAATCCAACTCGCCAGCCATGGCCCGCTCCGTGATCGCTGCAACCTGGTCCTCAACACCAGCGTGAGCGGCCAGCAGATCAATCACTTCTTCGTTGATCAGTGTGGAATCCACATCCATAACCACTAGCTCAGGCGGCGCGAGACTCACCTCTGAGGGCAGGATCTGAACATCGTCGTTTTCTGAACGCAAATCAGCCAGAACCGGTGGCAAGTCGTCAGGGTCAAAAACATCGTGGCGAACCTGACCAGAGTCGAAAACACATACCCGTTGCATAGCTTTATCGTAGCGGTGTGGCGCTTTCCCGCGTGGTCGTGGTCACCACATCGTGAGCCGCCCCATGGAGCTGAGCCAGCAACTCACCTAACTCCGGTGGCTCAACCGCTGCAGGCGCCAAATCGGGCCGCATAGCACTGTGGATATCAACAGCGGAAAAACACGCCACTTCGGCTGCGGAATCCATGAAGAACGACCCCGCACGCCGGTGCTCACCAGCAAAGTCCTCCTGCCAGTCCCGCCACGGAAGATTCCGAAACTCATCGGCAATCCCGCGCTCAACAAGCGACAACCCGCGCATGACCACCTGACGCAAGTGGCGTACAGCCTCTGCACCAGAACGCGCACCCAAGGGTGCGTACGGAACGTGCGCACACGGAAACACATCCACATTGCCCTCCGCATGCACGACCAACACCGCGCGGGACTCGCCGGACACCTCGGCGACAATCACGGCGGGCGCTTGCGCAACCACGCGACTGTGCTCCCTGGACACCTGCGGAACCGTGAGAGTGAGCGCCGGGTGAATCAACTCCGTACGAAACCGATCAACCCCAAACTCTCGCGCCGCAGCCGCCCACAACAACAGGCCAGTGTGTGGCTCGCCAAGCACGGCATCGTCGTTGATGACCGGCACCTCAAACCCGGCGTCGTAAAAGATCGTCGCCACCGAATCGGGTGGCAGTGTCCGTGCGACACACGTATTGAGCGCAGTCGTGACAAGAACAGTCTGGAAAACTCGCTGATTGTGCACACGCACAGATTACCCGTGGGGTAGGGTTTGACATATGAGCGAAGTGCTGAGCTTAGAAGATGTTGTTGTTCGCCGTGGTCCTCACCACCTGTTGGACGGACTGAGCCTCTCAGTATCTGAAGGACAGCACTGGGTGATCCTCGGCCCCAACGGCGCTGGCAAGACCACGCTGTTGGAACTCGTATCCGGACGCATGCACCCCACCAGCGGAACCGTGAAAATTCTTGGTGAACAGCTGGGCAGGATCGACGTGTTTGAACTGCGTCCGCGCATCGGTTACGCATCGTCCACCCTCGCCGACCGTCTGCCACGCAGTGAAACTGCTTTCGACATCGTGATGACCGCCGCATACGGCGTGGTTGGTCGCTGGACTGAAGAATACGATCAGATCGACGAAGAGCGAGCTCACGACCTTCTGCACGCTTTTGGTATTGGCGATTTCAAAGACCGCACATTTGGCTCCCTTTCGGAAGGTGAACGCAAACGTGTGCAGATTGCCCGCTCACTCATGACTGACCCGGAAATTCTGCTCCTGGACGAACCAGCGTCGGGACTCGACCTGGGCGGCCGCGAAGACCTGCTGCAGGCGCTCACGGAGATCATCGGCGGAAAGTACGCACCTACCACCCTCATGGTCACTCACCACGTAGAAGAGATTCCGCAGGGAACCACTCACGCCCTGCTCCTTCGCGACGGCAAGGTGACAGCCGCTGGATCTTTGGAAGAAACCCTGACATCAGAGAACCTGTCTGAAACGTTTGGTTTGGACATCGAGCTCACCACTGTCGGTGGTCGCTTCCACGCTCAGGCACAGTGACGTTTGATCTGCTCACTAGCGCGCTCATCTTTCTTGCAGGACTGGGCGCTGGCACCATCAACGCCGTGGTGGGTTCCGGAACTCTGATTACCTTTCCCGCGCTCGTGGCCTTTGGCGTGCCACCCCAAGCCGCGACCATGAGTAACGCGCTGGGGCTCATCCCGGGAAATATTGCCTCGTCATTCGGATACCGTGAAGAGCTTCGCGGCTCCGGCGACAGACTCAAACGCTGGATACCCGCATCGATGGCAGGTTCGCTTGTTGGCGCAACGCTACTGGTGATTCTGCCGGCGAAGTCGTTTGAACTTATTGTCCCTGTTCTCATTGTCTTCGCGCTCATCATGGTGGTGGTACAGCCACGACTGCAGAAATATCTGAAAGCCCGCGATGCCACGGCCCTGACAAACAGCACAGTCGCCGTGTACTGCATCCTGTTCTTCACAGCCATTTATGGTGGTTACTTTGCGGCAGCTCAGGGCATCATACTCATCGGTCTTCTTGGAATTGTCCTCGATGAGCCGCTTCAAAAGATGAACGGGTACAAAAACGTTCTGGTGCTGTTCGTCAACGTGGTGTCTGCAACGGCATACACGGTTATTGGATTCAACAAGATTTCGTGGATGGCCGTGGTGCTCATTGCAGCCGGTTCGCTCATAGGCGGTTACGTGGGCGCCCGTGTTGGCCGAAAACTCAACCCCACCGCTCTGCGCGCAGTGATAGTCATTCTGGGCATCGTGGCGTTTGTGCGCATCTTGGGAATCCACGCATGAACACACCCAAGAAAGCCGACTTGAGCGCCCAAGACATCGAAGCGCTATGCGAACAACACGGCATCAACCCTGCCCGAGTGCAACACCTGGCTCACGTGCCCCCACCTGAGGACTACACGCACCTGACCGACGTGGACCTCCGGAAGAAACTCGAACCGGAAAACGGCCTTTTCATCTCCGAATCATCCAAGATCATTCAACGCGCCCACGACGCCGGCATGAAGTTCCGTTCGTTCTTCCTCAACGCCCACTGGCTCGAACCGCTCGCCCCAGTGATCGCCCACCACGACGTCCCCATCTACGTGGGAAGCGAAACTGATCTAGAAAAAGTCGCCGGTTTTCGCCTCCACCGAGGTGCCCTGGCAAGTACCCAGCGTCCCCACCTTTCCAGCGTTGCCGAGGTGGTGAGAGACGCCTCGGTCGTTGTCGTCATTGAAGATTTGGTGGATCACACGAACGTGGGCGCGATCTTCCGTTCCGTAGCCGCCCTTGGCGCCGACGCCGTCCTGGTAACACCCCGATGCGCCGACCCCTTGTACCGGCGCGCCATCCGGGTATCCATGGGGACCGTGTTCCAAGTTCCGTGGACAAGAATCGATCCTTGGCCAGAGAGCATCGACACCCTCCAGGATGCAGGGTTCGTCGTTGCGGGCATGACTCTAGGCGAGGGCGCGATCACTTTGGACGAGCTGGTCGCTGAAGATTATGAGAAGCTCGCTCTCGTCTTCGGCTCCGAGGGTCCTGGGCTGACTCAAGCGACTGAGCAGCGGCTCGACAGAAGAGTCACGATCCCGATGATGGGCGGAGTTGACTCGTTAAACGTCGCGGCGGCCTCGGCAATCGCGCTCTATGCGACGAGGTTGCGCCACAAGAGGTAGCGTCACTGTCCAGAGGTGGTCGAGTCAGTCCGTTTTCACCGGCGCGAATATCGTGGTGGCGAGTGTGACCTGCGCCACTAGGGCCTTTACCCTGATGCACTGCTGCCGACCGACTGTACTGAAGCCGGCACTCTGGTGGTGAGCTTGGAGTCCGAGCATCAAGTCAATTGAAATCCGGTCAAGCAAGTGGGGTCATCTGCGCGGGTCGATACATCCTGCTTTGCGGTGCGGCCTTCGGCTGAGACTGTGAGCGACGCGTCAATTCCGCGTGGCAGCCAGATCCCCACGAATCCGTTGTCGTAAGTCCTCAGCGTTTCATCGAGGATGGTCCTCCCAGACGTCGCCTCGACCACGGTAACGTCGACGTCAGTATTGGCGAGCTCGCCGCGACAAGTTGTGAGGCTGTGGAAGTAGCATTCGTGAGTCTGCCCGCGATAGGGAGCGATAGAGACGTAAAATTCGTCCTTTGGCATCGGCAGAGTGGTCTGCTTGTTCTGATCGTCGGACAGGACCAACTGTTCGGGTTCAATCGAAGCAATGAGTTCAGACGAGCGATCTGACACCTTCGTTGTGTCGAGGCGCTTGATGACGTCCCGTGCATTCAGGCCGTCGAGATCGTGCTCGGCCACCAATGAGTGATCGGACCCTGCGTCGACGGACGGTTCCGCATCAGCACAGCCGCTGAGCAGGAGGACGGCGCTGGTCGCCAGCGCGGTTATGGTCGCGCAGAGTCTCAGGCGGCTCCTGGAGGGGTGGATCGGAGTAACAATGGCAAGGGGCATGGCCAACTCTTTTCTCAGGTGAAAATGTTCATATCGACCGATTCGACCTCAGGCGGCCCGATTTCGTCGGGGGCCGAGGGCCAGACGAGGGGTAGCCCACGCCAGCCCGGAGACGTCGAGAGCATAGTCTTGGTCTGGGGTGCAACAGCCTGGGAGGCGTCTGGTGTCAACCGAAATCAGATGGTGTCAGGAGCGCACGAGTCGGTTGATGGCATCGGAGGCTTCCTGGATCTTGGCGATGGCCGCGTCCTCATCGCCTTGCTTGGCGGCGTCGAGCACGCAGTGCTTGAGGTGGTCATCGAGCAGGCCGGTCGCGACCCCCTGCAGTGCCCGGGTGAGCGCGGAGACCTGAGTGAGGATGTCGATGCAGTACTTCTCGTCATCGATCATCTTCGCGATGCCGCGCGCCTGGCCTTCGATGCGCTTCATGCGGCTGAGGTAGCGGGCCTTGTCGCTGATGTAGCCGTGCTGGTGGGTCTCGGTGTCGCCGCCGGTGTCATTGGTGGCCGTGTCGGTGGTCATGAATGTGTCCTTAATTTCTGACGCTCCAGGACGGAACGAGTGCTTGCATCTGGGGTGAGGTCGATGCGACGCAGCAACTGGGCGTTGAGGGCGACGACGACGGTGGAGATCGACATCAGGATCGCGCCAACCGACATCGGCATGACAAAGCCGACGGGTGCGAGCACACCGGCCGCGAGCGGCACAGAGAGCAGGTTGTACCCGGCAGCCCACCACAGGTTCTGCTTCATTTTACGGTATGCGGCACGGGAGAGTTGGATAACCGAGAGCACCGAACGGGGGTCGGAGCTGGCGAGGATGACCCCGGCGGAGGCGATGGCGACATCGGTGCCGGCTCCGATGGCGATGCCGACGTCGGCCTGGGCGAGGGCGGGGGCGTCGTTGACGCCGTCGCCGACCATGGCGACCTTCTTTCCCTCGTGCTGGAGCTGGGCGACCTTGGCGGACTTGTCCTCGGGGCGGACGCCGGCGAAGACGCGGTCGATGCCGAGCTGCCGGCCGACCTCGTCGGCGACGGACTGGGCGTCGCCGGTGATCATGACGACCTCGACGCCGAGCCGGTGCAGCGCGTCGACGGCGTCGCGGGACTCGGGGCGGACCTCGTCGGCGAGCTTGAGCCCGCCGATGACCTTTCCGTCGCGTAGGACGTGCAGGATGATCGCGCCCGCGGCTCGCCACTCCTCGGCGGCGTCGATCTCGTGCTGCCCGGTCTCCTCGAGCAGTCGGGGGCCTCCGACGCGGATCTCCTGGCCGGCCACGGTCGCGGTGACCCCCACTGCCGGCGAGGACGAGAATCCACTGGCTGGTTCGACGGTCAGGCTCTTGTCTTTGGCGGCAGCGACGATGGCCTGGGCGAGCGGGTGCTCGCTGTCGGCCTCGGCGGCAGCGGCTAGGGCGAGTACCTGGTCGGCGTCCAGGCCTGCGATCGGCTCGACGCCGGTGACGGTGGGCTCGCCCTTGGTCAGGGTGCCGGTCTTGTCGAAGAGCACTGCGTCGACCTGGCGCATGGACTCCAGCGCGAGGCGGTCCTTGACCAGGACGCCACCGCGGGCGGCGCGCTCGGTGGCGATGGACACGACCAGCGGGATCGCCAGACCTAGCGCGTGCGGGCAGGCGATGACGAGCACGGTGATGGTGCGGATGACGGCATCGTTGGGCAGCCCGAAGAGGGTCCAGGCGACGGCAGTGATCAGAGCGGCCCCGAGGGCGAACCAGAACAGCAAGGCAGCCGCCTTGTCGGCGATGCGCTGGGCGCGGGACGAAGACCCCTGGGCCTCGGCGACGAGCCTGTTGATGCCGGCCAGTGCCGTGTCGTCGCCGGTGGCGGTGATCTCCACCCGCAAACCGGAGTCAGTGGCCACAGTGCCGGCGGTGACCGCATCGCCCTCGCCGCGGGCGACGGGTCGCGACTCGCCGGTGATCATCGACTCGTCCATGTCAGCGCGGCCGTCGATGACGGTGCCGTCGGCGGGGACGCTGCCTCCGGGGCGGACGATGACGACGTCGCCGACGCGCAGCTCGGCCGGGTCGACCTTGACGGTTTCGTCGCCCTCGACGCGCTCCGCTTCGTCGGGCAGCAACGCGGCAAGGGAGTCCAGCGCCGAGGTTGTCTGGGCCAGGGACCGCATCTCGATCCAGTGGCCGAGCAGCATGATCACGATCAGCAGCGCCAGCTCCCACCAGAACTCGAGCTCGTGGTGGACGAGCCCCACGGTGGCGGCCCAGGAGGCGAGGAACGCCACGGTGATCCCGAGCGCGATCAGCAGCATCATGCCGGGCTTGCGGCTCTTCAGCTCGCTGACGGCACCGGTGAGGAACGGTGTGCCGCCCCAGGCGTACATGACGGTGCCGAGCACCGCGGCGACCCAGCCCGCCCAGCTGGGCACCGAGTAGCCCAGGAGCATGGCGAACATGGGGGAGAACGCGACCACCGGGATGGCGATGACGAGGTTGATCCAGAACAGTCGACGGAACTGGCTGACGTGGTCGCCATGGCCCGCATGACCACTATGACCACTGCCGTGATCGCCGTGCCCGGCGTGGGCACCGTGTTTCACGGCGTGGCCTTCGTGCTCGGCATGCGAGTCGTCAACATGGCCGGACTCGGTGGTCGCGACGCCGTCGTGGTCATGGTGATGGTGATGCGTGGTCGGGTCCGTCACTGCTCTTCGCTTCCCTTCGTTCTTCCCCGGTCTTTCCTTCGATCGGGTCGTGTCTCGCCGCGGACCCTTCAGGGCCCCCAGCGGCCGGCTCAGGAGGCCGGCTTGATCTCGTTCTCGACGACCCACTTGTGGTTCGTCATGGTCATACCGTCGGACTCGTAGTCGACCATGTAGACGGTCTCGTCGGTGGAGGAGGCGATGGTGGCCTTCGCGCCCTGCATGCCCTCCATGTGCTCGGCCTCCAGGGCGACCTCAGTGCCGTCGGGCAGGCGCTGGGCGCCGGCGTCCATGATCTCCTGCTGCACGACCCACTTGTGGTCCTTGACCGGCGCGTCGCCGGTGGTGGGCGTGAAGTCCACCGCGTAGGTGTAGGTGTCGTAGGCCCCGACGATGGTGGCCTTCGCGCCGTCCATGCCCTTCATGTGGTCTGCGGTGAGCGTGACCTCGGTGCCGGCCGGGTACTTCGGCGAGGAAGCCTTTTCGATGCCCTCTGGGGCGGGGCCGCCGTCCATCGGATGCTCCATCCCGCCGCCGTCGCTGCTGCCACCGCTTCCGTGGCCCTCGTGCTGACTGGTCGACGATGGCGTCGCCTGGTCCTGGTCTCCGCCAGTACTGCAGCCGGTGAGCACGAGTGCTCCGCCGAGCACTCCCGCGGCGACGGTGGTGATAAGGCGCTTACGCATGAAATCTCCAATTCATCAGTCTGACCCGATCAACCATATACCCCTATGGGGTATAGGTCAAATGTCGATCGGTGTGCGTGGAATCGTTTAGTTACGATCCGGTCGACCCGGGGCAGTAGCAGTGATGCTGCAGGCCCGGGCCGTCGAAGGATCAGGCCATGTTGGCGGCGTAGTTGGCGGGGTCGGAGTCGAAGGTCGGTCCGCAGCCGGGGCAGCAGAGCCAGTAGCGCTGCCCGTCGTAGTCGCGGAAGAGGCCCTTTTCTTCGGCGTCCTGTTTGTTGACCGGATTGCCGACCATGACGGGGCAGGTGGTCATGCCGTCGCTGCCTTCGACCAGAAGGTTTTCGCGATGGCCGGAATCGGCGGCGGGGTTCTCTGTGCCGGCCGTGCCGCAGCAGCTGGAACCAGCGCTGACAGCTTCCTCGGCGACGGATGCCTCGACTGCGGGGGACGTGCTGCAGCAGCTGGTGGGCGCCTGGTCTTCGTTGCTCATTCTCGGTGCATACCTTTCGTGTGTTCGGATGATGGTTGGTTCTGCGGCGTCACTGCTTGGCGACACTGCGGAACCCGCGCAAGCGGAGGCTGTTGCCGACGACGAACACGCTGGAAAACGCCATCGCCGCGCCTGCGAGCATGGGGTTGAGCATGCCCAGCGCCGCGATCGGGATCGCAGCGACGTTGTAGGCGAAGGCCCAGAACAGGTTCGTCTTGATCGTGCCGAGGGTCATGCGGGACAGGCGGATCGCGTCGACCGCGGCTCGCAGGTCCCCGCGCACGAGGGTGATGTCGGAGGCCTCGATGGCCACGTCGGTGCCGGTGCCCATCGCCAGGCCGAGATCGGCCTGCGCCAGCGCCGGGGCGTCGTTGACGCCGTCGCCGACCATCGCGACGACCTTGCCCTCGCTCTGGAGGCCGGTGACGACGTCGACCTTGTCCTTGGGCAGGACCTCGGCGATGACCTTCTCGATGCCGACCTCGGCGGCGATCCGGCGGGCCACGGCCTCGTTGTCGCCGGTGAGCAGGACCGGAGTGAGTCCCAGGTCCTTCAGTCCTTGGATCGCCTCGGCGCTGGTGGGCTTGACGGCGTCGGCGACGACGAGGATCCCGCGGGCCTGTCCGTCCCAGCCGACCGCGACGACGGTCTTGCCCTCTGCCTCGGCCTCGGCCTTGGCGGCTGCGACATCGGAGGAGAGCTGCTGAGACCAGTCGGCCAGGAGCGATTCCCTGCCGACGAGCACCGCGTGGCCGTCGACGACGCCCTGGACGCCCTTGCCTTCGATGTTGGCGAAATCCTCCGGTGTCGACAGCTGCCCGCCCTCCACGGCCGCGCCCTTGGCGATGGCCTGGGCGATCGGGTGTTCGGAGGCGTCCTCCAAAGCGCCAGCCAGGCGAAGCAGCTCGGTGCGGTCAATGCCCGGCTCGGTGATTGCGTCGACCAAGGTCATCTTGCCGGTGGTGACGGTGCCGGTCTTGTCGAGGACGACGGTGTCGACCTTGCGTGTGGATTCGAGGACTTCGGGGCCCTTGATGAGGACGCCCATCTGCGCGCCGCGACCGGTCCCGACCAGTAGCGCTGTCGGGGTGGCCAGGCCGAGGGCGCAGGGGCAGGCGATGACGAGGACCGCAACCGCTGCGGTGAAGGCGGCGGAGACGCCGGGTCCGAAGATCAGCCATGCGCCGAGCGTGACGAGGGCGATGGCGATGACGATCGGCACGAAGATGCCGGAGATGCGGTCGGCCAGACGCTGGACGGCGGCCTTGCCGGACTGGGCATCCTCGACCAGCTTCGCCATCTGCGCCAGCTGGGTGTCCGACCCGACCCGGGTCGCCCGCACGACAAGACGCCCGCTGGCGTTGACCGTGGCCCCAGTCACCGCGTCGCCGGCGACGACCTCGACGGGAACGGACTCGCCGGTGAGCATGGAGGCGTCCACGGCCGAGGTGCCGGTCACAACGGTGCCGTCGGTGGCGATCTTCTCGCCGGGGCGGACGGCGAACTCGTCGCCGACGGCCAACTCTCCGATCGGGATCTTGGTCTCGACGCCGTCCCGCAGGACGGAGACCTCTTTCGCCCCGAGGTCGAGCAGAGCGCGCAGCGCGGCACCGGCCTGGCGCTTGGAGCGCTTCTCGAAGTAGCGGCCGGCGAGGATGAACATCGTCACCCCCGCGGCGGCCTCGAGGTAGATGTTGCCCGCGCCGTCAGACGGCGCGATAGTGAACTCGAAGGGATGCGTCATCCCCGGCATGCCGGCATGGCCGAGGAACAATGCATATAGCGACCACAGGAACGCCGCACTCGTGCCCATCGAGACGAGCGTGTCCATCGTGGCTGTGCCGTGCTTGAGGTTGGTCCATGCGGCCTTGTGGAACGGCCAGCCCGCCCAGACGATTACCGGCGCGGCCAGAGCCAGCGAGGCCCACTGCCAGTAGGTGAACTGCAGGACCGGAACCATGGCCATCGCGATTACCGGGACGGTGAGCACAATCGACCCGATCAGCCTCTGCTTCAGCGAGGTCAGTTCGGGGTCATCGGCTGGGTCCTGATCGTTGCCTTCGGAGTCCGTCGTCGCAGCTTCGGGCCGGGGCAGGGCGGCGGTGTAGCCGGTCTTTTCGACCTCCGCGACCAGAAGGGCCGGGTCATAGTCGGCAGGCACGGTGACCTTGGCCTTTTCGGTGGCGTAGTTGACGCTCGCGGTGACGCCGTCGAGCTTGTTGAGCTTGCGCTCGATCCTGTTCGCGCAGGAGGCGCAGGTCATCCCACCGACCTCCAGCTCGATGTCGCTGTCCGCACTCAGTGGCGCTGGTGTGCTCACGTCACTTCCTTCTCTCTGCTCTGCCGTGGCCATGCAGTGCCGTGGGCCGCGAGGCTGGCCGGGGCCTTCATCAGGCGCGCACGGCCGAGTAGCCGGCCTCCTCGACGGCGGCCAGGACCTTCGCGTCGTCGAGGTCGCCGGAGGTGGTGACGACCAGCCGGCCGGTTTGAGCGCTGACCTCGATGCCGGTGACACCGGCGATCTCGCCGACCTCCTCGCGGACTGATACCTCGCAGTGCCCGCAAGTCATGCCCGTCACTTGGTACTCGTTGGCAGTCATCGGATAACCCTCTCTACTTGGGTACCCCCGGCGGGTACCATCTTGTGAACAGTATACCCCTATAGGGTATGCCTGCAAGGTGAGTCGGGCTCGCTCTTGAATGGACCCAACGTTTCGAGGTGATACGCCACCTGGGTATGCTGTGGCTGTGAAGAGCGCGACTCCTGAACCCTGCCGCGGCCAGCACTGGCTGCAGCTCGTCGTACTCACTGCACTGCTGATCATGGGTCTCCTCGGCATGCACGCGCTTATCGGCGGGTCGGCAGCGGGGCCCCGGGCGGGCGCTACTTGGGGGCGGGTGGGGTCGGGGCGGCCGACGGCGTGGTGGCATGAGCCGCCGCCGGCATGGTAGTCGGCGGC